>NZ_UGYM01000001.1 GCF_900456975.1 Shewanella baltica | reverse complement strand
CGATGCTCCTATGCTGTGGGTGATGGAAACACTCAAACAAAAGCATCTGTATTTTATCGATAGCATGACAACAAGGTTCACTAAGGCGGGAGAGACAGCGGATCAGTTGGGCGTGCCGTTATTAAAACGCCAACTGTTTCTAGACAATGATACCAGTGCCAAAGCACTCGAAAGACAATTTAACTTAATGATAAGTCAGGCACATACTCAAGGTAGCCTAGTGGCGATTGCCCATCCTTATCCAGAAACCATGCGCTTCTTAAAGGCCAATCTACAAAGACTAAAACCGAGGGGATTGATCTAGTACCTGCATCAAGCTTGCTCCCCATCGGCATTGCACACAAAAATGGAACTAATCCAGCTGTAACACTGAGATAGACATGTCAGGCAACAAGGCAAGTAACTCATCACGATTACTCACAATGTCCAGCAGAGTATATTGATCGAGCACATTCAAATAGGCTTCAACTGCTTGTGCTAACACGCCTTTCAGCTTACAGGCAGGCGTGAATCGGCAGTAAGGTTTACTGCAATCAATCGGCGCCAACGAGTTTTCTAACACCCGAACTAACTGACCTAAGTTAATCTCACTCGCAGACTTACCCAAACGGAAACCGCCCATCTTGCCGCGAATGGTTTCGAGGTAACCCATCTTGCCTAAATGATGCACTATCTTAGAGACATGATTTGGAGACAGATCAAATACCTGAGTAATTTCAGCAATTCTAAATAAAGTGGTTCTGTCTGGCTGAACCGCCAAATACATCAAGGTTCGAACGCCAAAATCGGTATAACGAGTTAACTGCATATTTCACCTGTCAGCGATAAACTTAATGAGAGGTTTGAGCTTCGAGTTGGGTAATCAACCAAAGCGCCTCTTCGTTCGAATGACCGCATACATCTTCCGATGCATCGAAATCACTACAAACCGCGGGACGATCGGGCGAGCCGAAGATCAAACATAAATTGGCATCACTCAGCTGCACACAACGCTCACCCGCAGCCTTACCATTTGGCATACCAGGAATACTGCTGCTAATTGAAGGCGCAATACAGCAAGCACCACCCAAGACGACAATTCATTTTCGTTACTCATGAAAGACATAAGGCATTATACCGTTTAATTTGTCCGAGATCAGTGTCACAGGTCAATACTGCCAAGTCACGCACAAGCGCAATTCTGTGCGTGAAAGACATAATATTAATAAGCAGGACGAACTTAAACAAAAAGTAGGCTGAGATTTAAATTTTACGCCGACGAATGTGAGGTAGCGATGCCAAGCAGGGCTGTTAAGCAGGGCTGTTAAGCAGGGTGTTAAGCAGGGCTGTTAAGCAGGGCAGTTAAGCAGGGATGCTGTTGGACGGGGACGGCCGCGACAATAGAAATAGATAAATTCCAGATACGAAAAAGCCCTAACATTGCTGTTAGGGCTTATCGAAATGTTTGGCGGAGCGGACGGGACTCGAACCCGCGACCCCCGGCGTGACAGGCCGGTATTCTAACCAACTGAACTACCGCTCCTTTAGTCTAACGTTTGCACGTTAACCTAAATTAGGCGCTTGGCGATGACCTACTCTCACATGGGGAGACCCCACACTACCATCGGCGCGTTTGCGTTTCACTTTCTGAGTTCGGGATGGGATCAGGTGGTTCCACAAGGCTATTGTCACCAAGCAAATTCTGTTTATTACCGTGTCCATCTCTGGACCACGTTAATAATAATTCGGAAAGCTGATTTGCTTTGTTTGAGTTCACACTTCATTAAGTGTCTATATTCTGTCTAAGGCTTTCAGTAAAACCCATCTGGGTTGTATGGTTAAGCCTCTCGAGTCATTAGTACATGTTAGCTCAACGCCTCACAACGCTTACACACCATGCCTATCAACGTCCTAGTCTCGAACGGCTCTTTAGAGGAATTAAATTCCTAGGGATGACTCATCTTAGGGCTCGCTTCCCGCTTAGATGCTTTCAGCGGTTATCGATTCCGAACGTAGCTACCGGGCAATGCCATTGGCATGACAACCCGAACACCAGCGGTTCGTCCACTCCGGTCCTCTCGTACTAGGAGCAGCTCCCTTCAATCATCCAACGCCCACGGCAGATAGGGACCGAACTGTCTCACGACGTTCTGAACCCAGCTCGCGTACCACTTTAAATGGCGAACAGCCATACCCTTGGGACCGACTTCAGCCCCAGGATGTGATGAGCCGACATCGAGGTGCCAAACACCGCCGTCGATATGAACTCTTGGGCGGTATCAGCCTGTTATCCCCGGAGTACCTTTTATCCGTTGAGCGATGGCCCTTCCATTCAGAACCACCGGATCACTATGACCTACTTTCGTACCTGCTCGACGTGTATGTCTCGCAGTTAAGCTGGCTTATGCCATTGCACTAACCGTACGATGTCCGACCGTACTTAGCCAACCTTCGTGCTCCTCCGTTACTCTTTGGGAGGAGACCGCCCCAGTCAAACTACCCACCAGGCACTGTCCCTAATCCCGATAAGGGACCTAGGTTAGAACATCAAAACTACAAGGGTGGTATTTCAAGGACGACTCCATCATGACTAGCGTCACAACTTCAAAGTCTCCCACCTATCCTACACATGTAGGTTCAATGTTCAGTGCCAAGCTATAGTAAAGGTTCACGGGGTCTTTCCGTCTAGCCGCGGGTATACGGCATCTTCACCGCAATTTCAACTTCACTGAGTCTCGGCTGGAGACAGCGTGGCCATCATTACGCCATTCGTGCAGGTCGGAACTTACCCGACAAGGAATTTCGCTACCTTAGGACCGTTATAGTTACGGCCGCCGTTTACCGGGGCTTCGATCATGAGCTTCTCTTGCGATAACCCAATCAATTAACCTTCCGGCACCGGGCAGGCGTCACACCGTATACTTCCTCTTGCGAGTTTGCACAGTGCTGTGTTTTTGATAAACAGTTGCAGCCACCTGGTATCTGCGACTCCCGTCAGCTTAGAGAGCAAGTCTCATCACCAACAGGAGCGTACCTTCTCCCGAAGTTACGGTACCATTTTGCCTAGTTCCTTCAGCCGAGTTCTCTCAAGCGCCTTGGTATTCTCTACCCGACCACCTGTGTCGGTTTGGGGTACGATTCCCACTAACCTGAAGCTTAGAAGATTTCCTGGAAGCATGGCATCAACTACTTCAGTCCCTTAGGACCTCGTCATCAGCTCTCAGTCTGCACACTAAAGTGCGATTCCCCGGATTTGCCTAAGAAATCAACCTACCACCTTAAACGCGGACTACCAACGCCGCGCTAGCCTAGCCTTCTCCGTCTCTCCATCGCAGTTAGCGGAAGTACAGAAATATTAATCTGTTTCCCATCGATTACGCCTTTCGGCCTCACCTTAGGGGTCGACTCACCCTGCCCCGATTAACGTTGGACAGGAACCCTTGGTCTTTCGGCGAGGGGTTTTTCACCCCCTTTATCGTTACTCATGTCAGCATTCGCACTTCTGATACCTCCAGCGTGGGTTACCCCTTCACCTTCAACGGCTTACAGAACGCTCCTCTACCGCGCATCTCTAATGAAATGCACCCGTAGCTTCGGTGACTAGCTTAGCCCCGTTACATCTTCCGCGCAGGCCGACTCGACTAGTGAGCTATTACGCTTTCTTTAAATGATGGCTGCTTCTAAGCCAACATCCTAGCTGTCTAAGCCTTCCCACATCGTTTCCCACTTAGCTAGTACTTTGGGACCTTAGCTGACGGTCTGGGTTGTTTCCCTTTTGACGACGGACGTTAGCACCCGCCGTCTGTCTCCCGAGTAGTACTCATTGGTATTCGGAGTTTGCAAAGGGTTGGTAAGTCGGGATGACCCCCTAGCCTTAACAGTGCTCTACCCCCAATGGTATTCGCTCGAGGCGCTACCTAAATAGCTTTCGAGGAGAACCAGATATCTCCCGGTTTGATTGGCCTTTCACCCCCAGCCACAAGTCATCCGCTAATTTTTCAACATTAGTCGGTTCGGTCCTCCAGTTGATGTTACTCAACCTTCAACCTGCCCATGGCTAGATCACCGGGTTTCGGGTCTACACCTTGCAACTAAACGCGCAGTTAACACTCGGTTTCCCTACGGCTCCGCTATTCGCTTAACCTCGCTACAAAATGTAAGTCGCTGACCCATTATACAAAAGGTACGCAGTCACGGTCTCAAGAACCGCTCCCACTGCTTGTACGTATACGGTTTCAGGTTCTATTTCACTCCCCTCACAGGGGTTCTTTTCGCCTTTCCCTCACGGTACTGGTTCACTATCGGTCAGTCAGGAGTATTTAGCCTTGGAGGATGGTCCCCCCATATTCAAACAGGATGTCACGTGTCCCGCCTTACTCGTTTTCATCAATGGTTAGTTTTCATGTACGGGGCTATCACCCTGTGCCGCTGTGCTTTCCAACACATTCCACTAACACCCCACTGACTTAAGGGCTAATCCCCGTTCGCTCGCCGCTACTAGGGGAATCTCGGTTGATTTCTTTTCCTCCGGGTACTTAGATGTTTCAGTTCCCCGGGTTCGCCTCGCAACACTATGTATTCATGTTGCGATAACAGCTTATGCTGCTGGGTTCCCCCATTCGGACATCGTTAGCTCAAATGCTTGTTACTAGCTCGCCAACGCTTTTCGCAAGTTACTACGTCCTTCATCGCCTCTGACTGCCAAGGCATCCACCGTATACGCTTAGTCGCTTAACCATACAACCCAAATGAGTTTCACTCACCTGAGTCGCATTGCGACCAGCTTGGTTTTACTTGTCTCACTTCTGACCAAAGAAGTGGACGCGCCTTAGACGTAAACTATTCAATAAGAATAATTTACTTTTGAATATTCAAGACACTTAATAAAGTGTTTGAGAACTCATGATGCAAACGTTTCCACGTTTACATCGGTTTGTAAGTAACATGACGACAGACATCATCACGTTACATACTATCAGCTTTCCAAATTGTTAAAGAACAATGCGTACCGGCTCGCGGCGCATTCAGCTCTGACTTCTCCTAAGAGAAGATAAACAAGCAAATCTGTGTGAACACTCAACAAACATTAAGTTAGTCGTATAGGTAAGGAGGTGATCCAGCCCCAGGTTCCCCTAGGGCTACCTTGTTACGACTTCACCCCAGTCATGAACCACAAAGTGTGAGCGCCCCCCCGAAGGTTAAGCTACCCACTTCTTTTGCAGCCCACTCCCATGGTGTGACGGGCGGTGTGTACAAGGCCCGGGAACGTATTCACCGTGGCATTCTGATCCACGATTACTAGCGATTCCGACTTCATGGAGTCGAGTTGCAGACTCCAATCCGGACTACGACGAGCTTTTGTGAGATTAGCTCCACCTCGCGGCTTTGCAACCCTCTGTACTCGCCATTGTAGCACGTGTGTAGCCCTACTCGTAAGGGCCATGATGACTTGACGTCGTCCCCACCTTCCTCCGGTTTATCACCGGCAGTCTCCCTAGAGTTCCCACCATTACGTGCTGGCAAATAAGGATAGGGGTTGCGCTCGTTGCGGGACTTAACCCAACATTTCACAACACGAGCTGACGACAGCCATGCAGCACCTGTCTCACAGTTCCCGAAGGCACACCTGTATCTCTACTGGCTTCTGTGGATGTCAAGAGTAGGTAAGGTTCTTCGCGTTGCATCGAATTAAACCACATGCTCCACCGCTTGTGCGGGCCCCCGTCAATTCATTTGAGTTTTAACCTTGCGGCCGTACTCCCCAGGCGGTCTACTTAATGCGTTAGCTTGAGAGCCCAGTGTTCAAGACACCAAACTCCGAGTAGACATCGTTTACGGCGTGGACTACCAGGGTATCTAATCCTGTTTGCTCCCCACGCTTTCGTGCCTGAGCGTCAGTCTTTGTCCAGGGGGCCGCCTTCGCCACCGGTATTCCTCCAGATCTCTACGCATTTCACCGCTACACCTGGAATTCTACCCCCCTCTACAAGACTCTAGTTCGCCAGTTCGAAATGCAATTCCCAGGTTGAGCCCGGGGCTTTCACATCTCGCTTAACAAACCGCCTGCACGCTTTACGCCCAGTAATTCCGATTAACGCTCGGACCCTCCGTATTACCGCGGCTGCTGCACGGAGTTAGCCGGTCCTTCTTCTGTAGGTAACGTCACAGTAATAGCGTATTAAACTATTACCTTTCCTCCCTACTGAAAGTGCTTTACAACCCGAAGGCCTTCTTCACACACGCGGCATGGCTGCATCAGGGTTTCCCCCATTGTGCAATATTCCCCACTGCTGCCTCCCGTAGGAGTCTGGGCCGTGTCTCAGTCCCAGTGTGGCTGATCATCCTCTCAGAACAGCTAGGGATCGTCGCCTTGGTGAGCCATTACCTCACCAACTAGCTAATCCCACCTAGGTTCATCCAATCGCGGAAGGCCCGAAGGTCCCCTCCTTTCCCCCGTAGGGCGTATGCGGTATTAGCAGTCGTTTCCAACTGTTATCCCCCTCGACTGGGCAGATCCCTAGGCATTACTCACCCGTCCGCCGCTCGCCGGCAAAGATAGTAAACTATCTTCCCGCTGCCGCTCGACTTGCATGTGTTAGGCCTGCCGCCAGCGTTCAATCTGAGCCATGATCAAACTCTTCAATTAAAGTTTTTTGCTTCCGTCTTGCGACTTCAGCGGCTCAACGAATTCTGTTCGACTTCTATTTATTCGAAAATAAGTAGTAAGTCTTTGTACATATTGCTATGAACACTCATCACTCTCGTGAAAGAATTGTTGATTTAAATTTTTGACTGCCAACCCGAAGGTTAAGCAGTTTCGATTAACTCAACACCTGTGAGTGTCCACACAGATTTGCTTGATAAATTGTTAAAGAGCATGGTTAGCAGCTTATTCAGCGTTTAACCGTTGACCCCGCTGGGTCAGTGGATGCGCATTATAGGGATGTCAGATTTTACCGCAACCCCTTTGGCGCGAATAATTACGAAAAACGATTCAAGCGCACACTTTTTAAACTAAAAGTGTGTTTTAACGCCAATATTCTCGAATTTTTGCTGGATTAAGGCAAAAGATGAGGTTAACCCAGCGCTAGAAATGACAAGAGCCAACCTATTAGTTAGCTCTTTATTAAATGTTGGATCGCTTTTAACGCAAACTCTCATCCAACAAGAGCGACAACTCGCGCTACTGGTTACTATGATAGTTGCTGCTTGAGATGAACTTATCAGCAAATGTTTATCTGTTTATAAGTAGTAGCGTAGCAACTAGCCTAGGCTTTTTAAGTAAGCTGGCACATCGGCAATACTGCCCAGTACCACTGTGGCATCACTGTCATCAGCAATAACCTTACCACTGCGCACTAATATACGTGTGGTCACGCCAGCCGCTTTCGCTGCTTGCATATCTTCAGCTTTGTCGCCAACCATGACTGAGAGTGCTAAGTCGATTTTCAAGAATTGCGCTGCATCATTGAGCATACCCGGCTTAGGTTTGCGGCAATCACAGTCGACCTTATATTCCCCTATGCCATTTTCAGCATGGTGCGGGCAATAGTAGATACCATCGAGTTCAACGCCTTTGTCCGCAAAGTTCCAATCCATCCACTCAGTTAAGCTGTGGAATTGATCTTCTGTATACATACCACGGGCAATACCAGATTGATTAGTGACGACAACTAACTTGTAGCCCATTTCCTTCAAAGAGAGGCAAGATTCAAACACACCTTCGATATATTCGAAGTCATCCACTAAGTGGACATAACCATGATCTTTGTTAATCACGCCATCACGGTCTAAAAATACTGCTCGACTCACTGTAATACTCCAAAATCGCCTAAGGCGTTATCGCGCTATTATTCCATTCATTATCAAAAATTGCACCGCGAAGTTGTGCTTTTAGCGCTAAATTGAGCGTTAGTGATGCTTATGACGCGATGCGGATAACACCTTGCCCCAAGAGTCTCAATGCAAGATAGCCCTTATCGTGCGAAATCAACGCTCTCAGGTAAAATGTTTAACTGTTAAGCCTAATTTAATCGTCGAGTCGAAGTACTTCATTGCAGCAGATAAACAGCGCACTTAGGAAAATGATGGCTGTCGCATTAAAGATTGTTTCCGAAAAGGCGCATAATTGAGAGAGCTAAAACCATCAAAACCCTCGCCGTTTGGGCATTGTTAATCCCTAAGATGCACCACTCAATCAAGCATTCCCCTTTATTTGTGGTGTTTTAACGGTAATCTTGGGCAGATAACGAGAAAATACCCGAAATAGACGGAAATAATGAGTCGAACTACGCCTATAGTCCACAAAACCCGCACCCAGTTAGTTGTTGAAGTGCTCAGAGAGAGAATTCTTTCAGGTGACATAGCCGCAGGAGAACCACTCAGACAAAGTGCGTTGGCTGAAGCGTTAAATGTCAGCCGCATTCCGGTGAGAGAAGCCTTATTGCAACTCGAAGCCGAAGGACTCGTTAAGTTTGAGCCCCATAAAGGTGCAACGGCGACCGTGTTATCCGTCGAGCAAGTCACCGAACTTTTT
Source organism: Shewanella baltica (assembly GCF_900456975.1). Lineage (NCBI taxonomy): Bacteria > Pseudomonadati > Pseudomonadota > Gammaproteobacteria > Alteromonadales > Shewanellaceae > Shewanella > Shewanella baltica. Next base: position 4,860 of record NZ_UGYM01000001.1, on the reverse strand, counting down.
GAATTACGTGCCATGATCGAAACCGATCTGCTCGCTAAGGCGATCCCACTGCTTCAAGAAGCTGATTTAGAAAAAGCAGAACGTGTACTCGAACAATTGGAGTCGGCCTTCAAACATGAAGATGCCGTTGCTAGTTGGAGCGAGTTGAATACGCAATTTCACACTTGCTTATATCAGGCGGCTAATCGCCCACACACCCTTGAGGTTGTTCACGGCCTCAATACTAATTGTGATAGATACATTCGTTTGCAGTTATTGCTCGCGGGGGGATTCCTGCTGCAGAGCATGAGCACAGAGCTTTGCTCAAACCACTGCAAACTGAGAGAAACAGAAAAAGCGACGGCGCTACTGCGTCATCATATTCTGCATGCCGCAATGACAATTCGAGATCTTGTCGCCAAACAGGTGGTCTAGATCACGGACGGCCATTAGAGTTGCCGATAAGCTTTGTTGTCGATTCAAGGCAGCGCTCAGGTTCTGCCTTTTTTATTTGAGAGAAACCACCATGCAGTACGCCACTATCACAGGTTGGGGCAAATGTGTTCCACCAGCCACGCTGACCAACGATGATCTTGCGACCTTTATCGAGACATCCGACGAATGGATTAAATCGCACCGGCATCAGCCAGCGCCATATCAGTCATGTTAACACCTCTGAACTCGCTTCAGTTGCAGCACAACGCGCGCTCGCAGCTGCCGGTATCGATGGCAGTGAAATCGACATGATTATTCTGGCTAGCGCCAGCCCAGACACTTTGATCCCGAATATCGCATCAACTGTACAAGCTAATATTGGCGCCAGTTGTGCCGCGTTCGACATCAATGCTGCCTGCAGTGGCTTCTTATATGGCTTAGGTTTAGCCAGCTCACAAATCAAGAGTGGCCAGAGCAAGAAAGTATTGGTGATTGGTGCCGAGCGTCTCTCTTTCTATTTAGATTGGTCACGCCGCGAAACTGCCGTGTTATTCGGTGATGGCGCAGGTGCCGTTGTCGTTGAAGCAACAGATGTTGCCGGTGGCGTGCTCGGTTATGAGCTGAATAACGATCCTGAAGGTCGTGACATTCTTAAAGCTGGCTTTGGTACGGCGATGGACAGATTCTCTGCCGAGTCATTGGATTTCTTTATTGAATTCGATGGCCAAGAAATCTTCAAACGCGCGATTAACGGCATGAACAAGTTAAGCACTAAAGTGCTTGAAAAATGTGGCGTTGATAAAGATGAAGTGGATCTTGTGATCCCGCATCAAGCCAACGAGCGCATTATCGATACCTTAGTCAGCCGGATGAAAATTCCGAAAGAAAAAGCCTTCGTTAACATTGCCAATTATGGCAATACCTCGGCAGCAACCATTCCAATTGCGATTTGTGATGCGTTAGAGCAAGGCGTGATTAAGCCGAATCAAACCATACTCTCTTGTGCCTTTGGTGCCGGCTTAACCTCTGCCGCACTCTTGCTGCAATGGGGCGATCGCGTGACGCCTATCACTATCAGTGATGCCGAGTTACCGCCTTGCGATAAAACGGGCATAGAGTTAGTTAAACGCGCTGTGGATTATTTTTGTAAGCCGTAAACGGTTTCTGCAAAACGATAATATCTTGTTTTACTAAAACAAAAAGCCATCTTAATCGATGGCTTTTTTAGTTTATGACGACAAAACTTATTCATTCAGCTTGGTCATGATCATCTCATCCCAATAAATACCTTGATTAAAATGCTCGGCGAGTTTTTGATTTAACTCATTAAAACCTTTAACCACCTCTTCGCCCTTTTGACTAATACAAGACCAGACAAATCTATGGCAGTTATTGTCAAATAAATCGTACTCACGATATTGATAAATCGCCTGCTCGGCGCGGGTCAACACAGCATCGGCGATGAGCGGTTGATGCAGATGATTACAGGCAAGATAGATTTGGCTGCCCGTTCGCCCCGCCAAGAAACGCTTTACCGACACTGCCCGCACCAACCCTGAACCGTGTAACTCCACTAAGCAATCGTCACCCAGCCAGATACCCGTATGTTCAATTACGCCAAAAACATAACAACAGACGATACTGCCTGGGATTGGCGCAACTTGTTTTAATCCCTTTTGCCATTGACTCGGCGCCGCCACCATAGCGCGATTGGCAACGGGATACTTAGGAGCCTTACCGAGTACTCTGTCGCGCTCAAGTTGCTGACGCTTCTCGCGCTCATCGGCCAACACAACCGCGCCAATGACGGCACTGCCCATCCAAAGCAAAGGTAACGGCATCATGTTCTCCTACACACTCAGTTTATTAGAGTGAAGTACAAGTTGGTTGGATTGCCAAGTTGGCGGCATTGAATTTAAGCTTTAAAGTTAAGCTTAGGATTAGGTTTCAAGTCTAGCCTGTCAGTAATTAACCTAAGATGAAATCAGAGTGAAATCAGAGTGAGATTAAAGTTAAATCAGCGTAAAACAGCATCACCCCAACTCGATTAACTCATCCACAAAGAGTGAGTTAAAACTGAAACAGCTAAGTCGATTGCCGCAATAAATCTGCCACAGTTAGTTGCCCCGCCCCGCCCATGGCCGCCATTTGCGCCAATAATAATTCTCCGCAAGCTAAGGCATCGGTCAACGCACTGTGGGCAGTATAAATGGGCAAACCGTAACGTTCGCGGCAAGCGCCAAGGCGCAAACTGCCCTCTTTAATCACTGAGTGTTCCCGTAGCAAACGATGCCTTTCAAGCAAGAGTGTATCAATGGCGGGTAGGACAAGGGCTTGATGATAAATCGCCAATAAATCATGCTGCAGAAAGCGACAATCTAGCGGAGCATGATGCGCGACCAGCACTCGACCATAGGTTTGATTGATAAACCAGTCCATAGCTGCCTCAATCGTCACCGCCTGCACCAGATGATTATCGAGGATCCCGTGGATCGTCGCGCTTTGGCCAACACTACCGCGAATTTGCACTAACTTTTGTTCGGCGCGCGCCAAAGGGATCTCGCCGCGCTCAATCGGCACTAAGCCAATACTGAGAATTTGATCTTGCTGCGGATTGAGACCTGTCATCTCTAAATCCATCGCCACCAAAGGTGCTTCGGATAACGGCATCGCCAGCAGAGGTAATAGCGATTGATAATAGCCCTTAAATAACTGATGTTGGCAACGTAGCGCCCGCCAATTAAGTTTCGTTTTCAGCAGCAGTGTATTCATATCAAAACTTCGCATGAACTTCATCTTCATCCCCGCCTGCGCCTCATGTACCACTTTAAAGGCATCACGTAGCTGATGGCGAACCAGCGAAGATAAATGCGCGGGTAGCAGATATTACTCACCTCTAGCCCGAGATTATGCTGATAACCTTGGTTCGATAACCGCATATGGGCGATAAACTCGTGGGCATCGGCAAGATTAAGCGCATCTTTACGATTGAGAATGTTTGCGTCCATCAAGGCACGGATACGTTTCGCAGTATTCACTTCTTTGATCCCTGCCGACAGGGCATAAACACGGGCAATATCATTGATTAAAGCATTGCCCTTATGCTTCAAATCTATGCCTTTGACTTCGCTGCCATCACGTTCGAGGACAAATTTGCGGAAAAAGCCCAGCGGTGGCGACCCAGCGAATTACCTGTCATGCCCGCGAGGAAAATATCGTTATCACGGGTTTGAGCCAAGACTTTATCCTGCAGCGCATCAAATAAGGTTTGTGGGCCGTACACGAGCGCATGTCGAAGAAGATACTGGCGTGCAGTAACGCCTTAGGCTCGGGCGTTATTACCCATTTTTCAAATACTTGTTGCCACTGTTTAAGCGACATTCGCCACTGTGGGTTTTGCGCCATAATGTTGCCGGGGCAAAACTCATAACCGCATTGGTCAAGCCCAGCGCACACCGCATGGGTTAAGGCATCGAAATAACCTTTGGCAAAATCATCCATCTCTTCTGCGACTAACAGGCCATTATCTTGATCTGAACACGCCGCTTGATCTTGGCGCCCCTGTGAGCCAAACGCCAACCAGCAAAAAGCCATGGGCGGCTCGCCGAGCAATTGTTGATTGAGCACGATTAATCGCCGTGTCAGCGCATCGGTGACTGACGTTAATACTCGGCCAATTTCTTCGGCTCTGGCATCGGCACTGATCAAATTTTGCAGTAACAGCGGAATTTGCTTTGACGCTAATTAAACTGGCAAGATCCCTGCTGTTCAAATCTCGCCGCGGTTGAGCCCTGCCCGCGCAAGATGTCAGTACTGGTCACCATTAGCTTTATCTTGGTCGATAATGGGTAAGTGATGAATGTTATGCTCACTCATCAGCAACATGGCTTCAAAATCAACGCATTGGATGAAATTGAGATCGGCGAAACTGTCATGGCTTGATGCACTGCGATATGGCCGTCGAGCCCCGCCGCTAATACCCGGTTACGCAAATCCTTATCGGTTAAAATCCCAACTAGCTTGTGATTATCCGTTACCAACAGGGATGACACTCGGCTGTTTCGCATTAAGAGTGCCGCCTGCGTCACGCTCGCGTGGGCATCAATAACAATAGGCGCGGATGACATTAACGTGCTGATCCGGCTAGTGGTTGTCAGATCTTTCGCCTTAAAGCGAGCCTCATGACGTAAACGTTTAGCAAATGCGCGGGTAAAAAACTTATCGAAGTTGCGGCTCTCGCTTCTGAGATGATCGAACAAGCTTTGGGGCAAATGATAAACCAAACCGTCTCGAGAATAGCGACCTTGTTGACGACTTTCTCCCCCGATAACAAGGTCGAAAAACCAAAAACTCCCCCTCGCCGACTCTATCGACCAGCACGCCTTCAGGATCGCGCACCTCAAAGGCGCCGCTACGCACCATATACAACTTGGGCGAATTAGCATC